>NZ_JAVRCI010000003.1:0-29396 GCF_034530835.1 Nostoc sp. DedQUE12b
CGCACCAATTCATGCACCTCTATCTATATTATGGGTGATTTGCCGGACATGATATAAATCAGGCATTCCCATGAAGAGCATGGGAATGCCTGATTTAGAGGCTCTGCCTCCAGTCAGATATTGAGTCTCTGACTCAATGAATGCATTCCCAGTCTCCGACTGGGAACGAGGAAAAACAGGAAAGTCTTATCAAGCTAGGTTTTTAGGACTTGTGTGTACACCGTAGCCAATACATACGGGGAGGGTTAGGGTGGGGTAAACAAATATTTGATACACTACTACAGACTTTTCAAACATCCTCTAACCCTGCATCTGTCGCAGTGCATTAAACGCCTTACCTCGCAGCCCAACTGGTAACAACGATAAACCTAAACCAGTCCAAGCTTTAGCAGTCGAAAAAGACTGTCCCGCCAAAACTAGCTCTCTGCCTTTTTGTGTTTCACCCTTTTCAATTAAACGCAAACCTAATAATAATTGCGTTTCAGTTAAACGATTTTTCCTGACTTTTTCTAATTTTTCAGATTCAAACTTATAATTTTCTAAATACTGAATTTTATCAAATAAATAAGGAATGGCTCGATTAATACCTTGCTGCTCTGCATGGTAGCGGTATTCCATCAATAATTCTGGTAAGTAATAGCCCTTTTTTCCAGCCAGAGCTAGACGCACAAATAAATCATTATCCTCACAATTTTGCAGATTTGGCTGCATATACCCCAATTCTTGCAAGGTTTTACGGCGAAATAATGTCGCTCCAACTTGAAAGCTTTGCTGAATAAATACAACTTCCAACAAATTATTTACAACACCTGCGGGTAAATTCTTCCTACCCCAGCGATGAGAATTTTCTTGAGTTTTTGCCTCATCCCGTACATTGTTAATATCAATTATCCAATGGTCTGTACCAACAAAATCAATGCTAGAGTCTTGAGCAAGAATAGCTGCTGTACTTGCGAGAAAATTGGGTGTTAGCCGATCATCATCATCAAATTTAATAAAATATTCACCAGTGGCAGCATCAAAGCCAGAGCGCATATTATTACTTTTACCAATATTTTGCTGATGACGGATATATTTAATCCGATCGTCTGTGTATTGTGACATCAATTCGGGTGTGCGATCGCTAGAACCGTCATCACAAATAATTAGCTCAAAGTCTTGCTCCGACTGGTTGAGTACACTGTCAATTGCCAAAGGCAGTAAATTAACTCGATTAAACGTGGGAATGGAAACACTAACTTTAGGCATTTTTGCAATATGTAAAGTGGACATTGCTCACGAACTAAACGCATAATACATATTCTTGCAAAAGCCCTTAACACGCCACCCCTTAACCCCCACTTTTAGCAAGGAGCTACAGTGTATACACAAGTCCTTCTCACCCCCTCTAACTCCCTCCACCAGATATTTCCTCCCAAGGCATCGCTACGGTGTATACACAAGTCTGAAATAGCTGATTAACCAGCGTTTTAACCAATGAGCAAGGCTGGGCAAAAGCTAAGTGTAGGAAATAGTTTGATTAATTTTATTCCAAACTTTTTTGATAAATCGATTGCTTCTAGCCGCTATAGTAGGTGGCTTTAATCGCTTCGGTTTTTGCTCTGGTTGCTTCAGAAACCGATAGTGTAAAAATTCATTTTTGTAACAAATATTAACATCCTCACCTTTACACAAGCGGGCAAATTCAATAGCACCATAGCCCATATAGTGAAGACGATGAATTGGTTTTAATCCCTGTTGGTTATAAAGAACATTATCAATGTTCACAAATCGATTTACACGAGCACAGTTGCCAGTTCTATCTTCGCCATTAGGACTAAGTGTAAAGTTAAATAGCGACCGAGCAATTCTGAAAGTCATGTAACTAAATAAATCTGCGTCACACCACCAAGCAAGTTCATTAATCCATTCGACTTCTTTATCTTCTATCAATCGCTTTTTGAGCATTTTTAACTCTTCAATGCCTAAAATCCCCTTTTTTGAACCAAAAAAACTAGAACAGTGTATTTTTCGTCTGATTTCAGATTCAGACAAAGACATTTTTTGTTCTAACTTCGGCAAGTCGAAAGCTGCAACTGAAGTTTGTTTTGTGTGTTCCCAGTCATCAAACACAAAGTCGTATTGGTCTAGTTTTTCTAAAACCTTGTCCAGCTTATTCATTGCCAAACTATCAGCATCATAAAATACAAATTTTTCAAACTCACCATCAAAAGCACACATTTTTCTGATTAAATTATTTTTTTTGTTCCATTCCATAGAAGGCTTATTTTTTCGGTTATTTATTGGATAAGCATTCCAAACTTGAACGGCAAAATCATCCCATTTTTGAATCGAGCTTTTATCGTCAAATAGGGTAACATTAGATCGAGAACGTATCTCCTGCTTAACTCGCTCTAAGCGGTCATCATAGGGAATGATACAAATAGGAATATCTGCACTAACATTCACCTCAATACTATTTAGCAAGGCTACTAATTGGTCAAATACCACGTCATTAGCAAGTGTGTAAATCCCAAAATTATCCATTGTAATTAAATTATTTTTATCTTTGATTTACTGAGTAATACCAATTCTCTGTGAAGCTGCACATTATTTTCAACCTTCCCAACTCCCCCGAACTTGCGGGGAAGTGCCGCAGGCAGTGAGGTTCTTTCTACACATCTTTATATAGAATTGGTGCAACGAGAATAATCGATCGCTATTTTTTGACCTCTTATTCCCAACTAATAATATACACATATTCAACCTTCTGCTGAAGCTAAGGAACAAGCTATTTTGGTTAGTTTGGATGATACTAACATTACCCACCTACTTAAAAGTGCCTAAAATTTTAGCTGTTAAATAATTGCCTCCTAGAGAATAATCTCAGCAACCCAGCGGTTCCCACACCCCAAGCACCATTAACCAATAAACCTGTCACTATTCCCACAAATTTCCAGCCGCCAGCGATGGGTTGACCCTTGAGCGGTGCAACTACAAACCAAGCCACTAGCGTCGGAGCAATTGCACCAAAGACTAAAGCTCCTAACCAATAGTTTTTATCATGTCGAAAACGAGGTGCAATGACTACTATAATCAGTCCCCAAATGCCTCCCCAGAAAGCATTTGACCAAATTTGCGGGATTCCTAATGGTTGTATTGGTGCAGTTGAATAAGGGGCGTGAGGTGTAAAATTTACTGCGTGTAGCAGCGCCAACACGCCTTGATGAAATAGCAAAACAGACACAAAGCCTGCAATAAATCCTAAAGTAAATCGAGATAAGGCAGCTTTTTGAGTCATTGCTTATACAAAAAGGTACTTATTTGCAGTTGCAGATGTGGCTTTAATAATTGACATTTCCCATTCCCTATTCTCCATTTTCTCTAGAGCTTGCTTCTGAGAGTTGTCTATGATAGTTTGCTAACTAGTCTCAAATACAGTAACTATATCAAATTACCGTATTTTGTTGATTTCTATCGTTGATATAACCGAAGGAGTGCAGAGTTAAAAGTACTTAAGTACTTTACCAAATATATGACAAGTGGAAAAGCCAATCTTGCCGATTGAGAAGTAGATACTTGATATAAAGCTGAATTTTTCATCCAGAGCATTTCCGAGCAACGAAGCGCCTGCTGCGATGGCTACGCCCGCCGCAGGCATCGCACTCAGCAAAATCGCCAACGTTAAGGATGGAAGCCGCAAATTTAGTTTCCTAAACTTGGTAGCGAGGATAGCACCCTACAATGAATATACGTATGCAAACTATTAACAACCGTAAAGTCAAAGTTGGAGGCTAAACGTTGGCACAATTCCAAGCAGAACCTCTGGCTTTATCAGGCTCTCAAAAAAATTGGGTCTTACTCGGTGTCGGACTTGGGGTATTCATGTCTACCCTGGATGTGGGCATCATCAATGTTGCTTTGCCCACATTGGTGCAAGCCTTTAACACCAGTTTTCCTACCACCCAATGGGCTGTATTGAGTTACCAGTTGGTCAGTTCCGGTTTAGTTTTGGGGGCAACCCGCCTGGGGGATATGTGGGGTAAGAAGTCCTTATACCAAGGGGGACTCGTTCTGTTCACTTTCAGTTCGCTGTTGTGTGGTTTTGCACCTAGTATCGAGTGGTTAATCGGCTTTCGGGCGCTTCAAGGACTAGGTGCTGTGTTCATTTCTGGGCTTGGTTTGGCAATCATCACAGAAGTTTTTCCCTCTTCCGAGCGAGGTCGGGCTGTTGGCATCATCGGTAGTGTAGTTTCACTGGGAATTGCTTTTGGCCCTTCTGCTGGCGGATTGCTCTTAAGCTGGTCAGGCTGGCATAGTATATTCTTCATCAATGTACCCTTGGGGATCATCGCTAGTTTCTTAATAGCTCGCGTGGTGCCACCCTCTGCACGCATTGAGGGCAAACAGAAATTTGACTTTTTTGGAGCCATATTGGCTTTATTGACTCTGGGTAGTTTTGGGCTGGGTATGACGTTAGGGCAAAGCCAGGGCTTTGGTAGTACGAATGCATTGATATTATTAGCGATCACCGCTGTGAGTTTTACTATTTTTTTAGTAGTTGAAGCGATTCTAAAGCAGCCACTATTAGAGCTAAAACTGTTTCGCAATCTTCAGTTGAGTATGGGTTTGCTAAGTGGCTGGTTAGCATTCATTGTTATTGGCGGTTCGCTACTCATCGTCCCTTTCTTTCTAGAGAGGGTCAAGCAATATCCGACGGTAAAAGTAGGGCTGTTACTAGCCGTATCGCCTGTACTGAGTGGGTTAATTGCCCCACTAGCTGGAATACTTTCAGACCGTTTTGGCGCTCGGCTAATTAGTTCAATTGGGTTGGGGTTGATGATTGGTGGCTGTCTAGGGATTAGCACCTTTGACGCTCAAATTACTGAGTTAGGTTATGTATCGCGCTATTTTATTTACGGCATTGGTCTGGGTTTATTCCAATCGCCCAACAACAGCACTGTTATGGGATCAGTACCGAGAGAGCGTCTAGGGATTGCTTCTGGGCTTTTGTCTTTGTCACGTACATCAGGTAACACCGTAGGAGTTTCTCTAATTGGCGCAGTATTTGGGGCGTTAATCGCTAGTATGTCTGCGGGTGCAGATGTCTCTGTTGCCCCTCCTGATGCGATCGTTGCAGGGTTCCAAGGAACTTTTCGCTTTGCAGGCATAATACTCTGTGGGGCAGCAGTTGCATCCGTTTTGAGGATCGGTAGAGGGGAGGCAGGGGGCGCAAAAGCAGGGGAGCAGGGAAAGAATAATTAATGCCCAATGCGCAACACCCAATACCCAATACCCAATTATCAATTACTAAGGAGTTAGATAAATGACAGGTAAATTAGAAGGAAAAGTGGCAATTATCACTGGGGCTTCAGCGGGAATTGGAGAAGCAACTGCAATCGCTTTGGCTTCAGTTGGAGCAACAGTAGTGCTTGCCGCTAGGCGTGGCGATCGCATTCAGGCATTAGCAGAACGCATTGAAGCTAATGGTGGCAAGGCATTGCCTATTGTCACTGATGTGACTGATGAAACTCAGGTAAATAACTTGGTGGCAAAGGCAAATGCAGAATTGGGAAGGGTTGATATCCTTGTGAATAATGCCGGGATTGCCTTACTGGGCACGATTGAAGCTGGAAATAGCTCAGACTGGCGGCGATCGTTTGACCTCAACGTATTAGGACTGTTATATGCTACTCATGCCGTTTTGCCTTTGTTGAAGGCGCAAAAATCGGGGCATATAGTCAATATCTCCTCAGTAGCGGGTCGGACAGCGCGGGCGGGCGTCGGTGTTTATAATGCTACTAAATGGGGTGTTAATGCCCTCTCAGAAGCATTGCGTCAAGAGGTTCACAAGGACAACATCCGCGTCACGATAATCGAACCTGGTTTGGTGGATACGGAAATTGACAGTCAAATTACCGATCTTGTTGCCAAACAACGGATTGAAGAACGACGCAAGTCAATTCAACCTCTGCAAAGCGAAGACGTTGCTGCTGCGATCGTTTATGCCCTTACGCAACCGCCGCGCGTTAATGTCAACGAAATCCTCATCCGGCCAACAGGACAAGAACATTAAACAAGCATAACGGACTTCCAAAAGATAAATTATCCCAAATTATTTCTAGTAGGGGCGCAAGGCCTTCATTGGTGTCAACTTAAGAAGATAAAGCCCAAATTTGTTGAGTGTAAGCGTCAATCTCTCAATGACGCTTACGTCTAGTTTTGACTAATCCAAAGAGCTTTTGATGTTTGACAAGATAAGGAACACCCTCACTGGCATCACCACGGAGAACAGCTTGGGAAAAATGGTATAAACCACGAAACACCATTTGTGTATAAATTCGGTCTAAGGGTTGGTTGAGAGCGATGCCTACGGCGGTAAACTACGCCAAATCCATACATAATTGGTTAAGAACAGCATAAAAAATCCAAGTGGCAATTTATTGACGGTGGTACAAACTTGCTGTCGTCAAGGTCGGTCTGTGATTAATTTTTTTGTACAGGCACTACTGGCTGATTCTCTTAATTACCAATCTCGCCCGTCTTTGCTTCCTCAATATTAGACCTGAATCCTTACATTTTAAAAAGCATTCAGCTTAATACTAAAGCAACCAATATTTACGAGAGATAAGTAAATTGTCTCTCGTACTTTTGTAGAATTAGTAATTATATCTGCTTTCTCAACTTACTTTTCAAGAGAGACACAGCTGCTGCTAAAAATGCGATCGCGCTTGTAGATTCGGGTACTTCAACGACTTTTGCATCAATTCGTGCAGCTCCACCTACCTGACCTAGCAAGCTAGAGTCGCCAAGTATACTAGCAAAATCCGAACTAAACAGTAATTTAACGTCAGCGATAGTTAAATTTTTGCCATCAAATTCCATATTACCTGGAGCGCTCAAATCAAACAAAATTTTATTCAGAGAAACTGTGTCTTTTAAAAAAAGCCCGCTGGCATTGTTGATAGCACGTGTCGGCTCGTAGCCAACAGAAAAGTTTCCAATAGTAATTTCTTTATTGAATGTAACAGTACCAGTGTGTTGGATTGTACCTGAAAGCTGAGAAAACCCGCCCACGTCGCTGAATGTAAAATTGGTAGTTGGGGATATACCAAAGCCAACTATAAAATCACTGTTAATTGGCGTAACTGTATTATTGCTGCCTGTCAAATTTAGACCGATACTGCTCAAAAAACTCAGATCATGATAAACGCTAGTGACTCCAGACTGTATTTGATATTTTGCAGCTTCTGCCTGTAGAGGCGCAATTGATATAAAAGCTGCTGTCGTACAGCCAAAAATTGATGCCCACTGAAAAAAACTCATAAATACACCTTATATTCTATGAGTAATCATATAAAACATCAATATTGTTTTATTTAAAGTTTCAATTTCAATTCGGTAAAGTTTCGATATTTATTACTCTCTTTGGTAGGCGAAAAGCAAATAAACTTTCAATTCAAAATATGGTTCAAACGTCCATGTTATGGTTCAAAACTTTTGTTTTAGTAGATATCTGAATAAAAATAAAATATTTTATTGGACAAGCGATCGCCTACTCAAATCGTAGCTGAATAATAATAATAATCAAACCGAAAGGAGGGATACGATCATCGCTCTTATCCCTCCTTTCATCCTCTATACGATAATCATTATTAGTAAAAAACTCGAATATTACAAGTGAAGTATAAACTGGAATACTCATTATTGAAGCATATCATGAGTTAAAATCTCATTTTTCAGTTCAAATCACACACAGGTTCTTGCTTGACGACTCGTTAATTTTTTGAGCATTTGCTCCTATTTGAAAACTACTGCGCTCAGTGGCGGGTAGTTTCCACTGGCTCCTTTAGTTGTTCCTGGGTTAGTTTTTGTTTGGTTTTGGGCGGAATAACATATGCTACTGCACCAAGTCCAACCATTCCACCACCTATGATATACATAATATTTCTAGTAAAGTATTGGGAGCCGATGTATCCAAAGGTGATTGCTGCCACTGTTGTGACAATCATTTGAGGTAGTTTCATAATTTAAAATATTGTTTTTTGCTTAATGAGTGAAGGAGTCATTCTTACTCTTTGGCAATTGGTACTATTAATTGTTTTATGGCTTAGGCTTTTCACCCAATGAAGCACTAGCAACAAAGCTGGAAAAACCAACAAGCATCCAGCCCAAGCAGACATGTTTTCGTATCTGCCATTCATACTGCTTACTAAGAGTAACTGGTTTTGTGTTCGCCTCAATCATCTCTAACCCCCAACACGAAAGCGTACCTATCCCAAACAAGCCACTACTAGCAATAGAGGCAATCGTGATTGTGTTTAGAATCCGAACGGTAAAATCCGGATTTCTGACAAGAGGCTTTAGCTGACGGCGATTACGGAGCAGGACTAATTTGTCTCTGTCTACAGGCTTTATATGCTCTTGTTCAATCAGAGGGTAAGCAATTTGTTGATTATTCATTCCTTGTCACCAGCATGTACTTTTAATAGCATCCATAATAGTGAACACATGATAAGCTTCCGTTACAGGTTGTACTACATTCCACAGAGAGGGATCAAATTTTCTTTGGTAAGAATTATTATTTCTAAATTCTTCTTTAATCATTCTCCAGCAACACCTGAATCCTTTTGGGCGATCCTTTCCACCTCATCTCGATAATCTCTATTCTCCTTGAAGGGTGTAGGCTTTTTCGAGTGAGTCTCTTTCAGACTGCGATCGCTCTGGGGTCTACCCCTTGATTATGGTACAGATCGAAGATGGGTTTGATAAAATCTCCAAACTCACCCAAAGCAAATACTTCTTGCCTGTTGTCGGTTTTACAGTGGGGGTCTGGGTTATCTGGCGTGGGCAGACGCATATAAACGTACTTACATCGCACTTCATCAAACTTGGTGTCTGTAGTGATGTTCCAGTCCGGGGGCGATTACAGCTGTAATGAATTTCTGCGCTTGAGCGATCGCTGTCAATTACTTTATATTTAAAAAAGCAAATTTACCATTAATACCGTTTGCTTCCATCTTTAATTGGGCAACATAAAACTGTTTTTGAACTACATCACCTTCTGGTGTAAAAGCAATTTCACCTAAAGGAGTTTGATAAGTTAATCTCAGTAATTCCTTGTTCAACTCTTGACGCAACTGAGGTAAAGTTAAATCCTTAATTCTGCTTTTTTTGTCTAAAGATTGCAATGCTTCTACATATACTTGTAAAGCAGCAAAAGCTTGTGCGCTAACTTGGGGTGGCTCTCGATGATATTGCTCAACATAAGCTTTACGAAAAGCAGTGTTAATTTCATTTTTGTATTCAGGACTATAAGCTTGAGCAATAATTACACCATCACAAAGCATCCTGCAAACTGAAAATATATGAGAAGTATTAAATCCATTTCCGCCAATAATTAAACCTCGATAACCAAGTTCTCGTACTTGTTTGACTAAATTGCCTCCATCCACAGCTAATCCAGATATAATTGTTAAATCTGGTTTTAAATTAATAGCACTACTGGCTTGCGCTTGAAAGTCGGTATCTGTAGTTTGAAACTTTTGGACTGTGACTAAATTTAATCCTAAATCTTTCACTGTTTTCTGAAAAATTTCAGTTTCTGATTTATTAAAGGCATCATTTTGTGCATAGAACACAGCCACCCTTTTGATTTGAGGATTTTGTTTAAGCGCTGCTTTGACTGCGTAAGGAGCGACGACTGCAACAGATGAAGAAACACGAGCTATATAATCACCAATCTCAGGAATGCCTTTAGCAGTATTTGATGCACCAATCACTGGAACCTGATTGCGTTCTGCTATCGGGTCAGCACTAAATGCCTGTTGTGACAGAGTAGGACCAATAATACCAACAACCTTATTTTGATTAATTAAACTGCCAAAGGCATTAATTGCTCCAACCTCATCGCCACCAGTATCTTGAAATATTAATTCGATTGCTTTACCATTAATCCCATCTTTGTTATTAAAATACTTCTGGGCAATTTTAACTCCATCAGTTCCCTCTTGACCTAGTAGTGCTACATTACTGGTTTGAGCAAAAGCGATCCCAATAGGAATAGTATTAGCTGCACTTGTTATTACTGCGGAATTATTTGCTGGAGTTAATCTAACGTTGCTACTTTTACTACAAGCTGTGATCAGCATCCAGCAAATAAATAATAATGCTGTATTACGTGAGATCCCAAACCAGAGCTTAACAGTGAGCGTGCTTTTCATAGGTGCTCGATTATAATCTTTGGAGAATATCAGGGATTTTGAGATATTGTTCTTATATAGTACTTGTAAGTTGTTTAGTATACAAACTTATTCTGTTAACGCGGCAGTTACTTGTTTTTCTTCTATATCTGTTGCTAAGACTTGATAGCCTAACTTATTTAGTGTTGCACAGACAGAACATCCAAAACGTCCTGATCCAATTACAGCAAATTGGTGATTATCTTGACGCAGACTACGGAAAAAATTTAACGCTGATAAATTCACAATTGTTAATCTCTATTATTGATTCCTAGATTCAATCAAAAGCATTATAAGTAGAGAGGCTCACGCCGATTCTGTTAAAATCACCCTTAATCCGTCCAGCTTGTTTTGCTCAGATGGGATTTTTATTAACTTGCGATAGATCAGTGCTGATTTACTTGATAGGAAATGCCTCTTTCAATAATGAAATAGAGCCATCAGCAATAAACCGTACACCAATGGCTAGGATAAAAAAACCAAAAACTCGATTTAAGGCTCCTACACCATTTCTTCCTAACCTTTTAATTAATGGCTCTCCTAAGACAAGACACAGGTAAAGGCTAATTCCGATTAAAACAATTCCCACTAAAGACTCTAGATACTCTACCCAATGATTAAAGCTAATCGATAAACTCGTGACTACACCAATTGCTCCAGGTCCGCTGATCAACGGCACTGCCATTGGTGTAAAAGAAATATCCTCTTTTTCCATAGCTTCATCCTTTTCTGATGGAGTTAGGCGTTGATGAACTGTAACCATTTCCCACGCTGTATGAGCAACAAGTAATCCACCTGCTAGCCGTAGCACATTTAGTGAAATCCCAAAAAATTCTAGTATCCATCTGCCAGCTACTAAAAACACAGCTAAAACTAAAACTACATTGGTGGCAGTTTGTAATGCCTGCTGATGACGCTTAGATGATGTTTCTGTTGCTGTTAAAGTGTAAAAAACCGGAACTGCACCTATTGGATTGGCAATTGGGAAAAGAGCCATAAAGGTTGCTAATGTATTTTGAATTAACGGCATTATCAATATTTGGTTATCTAAGTTCCTTAAAAGCAGAGTTTAGCAGAGAGTCGGGGTCAAAGAAAGAGCAACCGGAGCGGATGCAGAAACTCAAAGTAGCAGGCAATTCAAGGCAAAATCTGAGGTTTGACTTTTTGCAGGAATGTTGGAGTGACGATCCGGCTTTGCAAATTGTGATCAAGAAATTGCTGGCGAAGTTTCCCCAGTGGGGATTGGTTGCAGTGGAAGGGGTGCTAGTGAAGTGGGAGGAGTAACAAATGCGCCCATCACTCTTACAGGGAAGTTATATTTACTAAGTACCATTTTCCTGATGAGTTTACACTGATATCCCAATACTCAGAAAATAAGCGAGGAAAAGGCTCACCACTAAGCACATACCCTTCAGAAGAAATGACAAAGTTGGTCATTTTACCATTAACTTGAACCCGAAAAATATGCTGATTATCTTCCTGTTTATAACTAATGGGTGCAGCTTCAATAACTTCAGGTTGATAAATAATATCAAAGGAAGTACCAAAATCACGTTGAAATACATAGTATTGCAGGTAATAAAATGGTTTAGAAATATAATCAAGCATATGCTCGAAGTCCTTCATAGTCCAGTCCATTTGATACTTGATAAATAAAGAAGTGATTTCCTCAATTAAGTGATTTTTACTAATTATTTGTTGATATTCTTGTTCACCGATCTCGAATTGGATTAAAATTTGCTTCCACTGTTCCTTATCTTTAGAATATTTGAGAGAATAACGATTAGTAAATTTTGAATTAATATTTGTTGCAAACTTAATTAAGTCAGAGTCATTGGTAAATTCTTTGTTAAAGAGATGTGTAAGATTATAAATTTCACGACAAAAAATAACGGGTAGCAACCCAGCAAATAAGACCAGTAGTATCAGTAGATACTTAGGAAGTGTCTTTGAGTTGATTGGAGTGAATGAGCTATTTCCATTACCTCCTCGATAATAGCCACCTCCACCGCCTCCAGTGCCTCCACCACCACCTTTGTTATGTACTAAAATGCCATTAGCATAAAAATTATGATTGGGATTCACAGATATAAGATTATAAACTGTGATATTTTCCTTAATATGATCAATATTGAAAATGAAAATCCTGGAATCCCCTTCCCCAATAAGCTGGTCGCCAATTTCAAGTTTTTGCGCTTGCTTTAACTTAACTTCTGTATCAGTCTTTATATAGAAAGGATGAGTTTCTGTTACTTTAATTTTGTTATTAATTAATAAATATTCATGTGATATTAAGAGTTGAATTTCTCCTATTTTTCCTATTTCAAGTTGGTGAGTTGTGAAGTTATAAGTAACAATACTGTCAACTTTATTCAATTTTTCGATAGGTTTATGTCCCTGAGATGTCAAAACCGGAGTTCCCTGTGCAAAGCAACCTCCACGAGCATAAACAGGTTCGATGATACAAAAAGCAAGTAATATTATTAAAAAAATTGATATAACTTTGTTCACGTGGTTTATATTTTTCATTTCATTTTTCCAATAACAAATCGATAAATTTATTTATCTCAGCCATTTAGGATCAGTAAATCCACTTTTAGAGAGTACTGATTCTCAATGCTAACCAGAGGCAGTCCTTCGGAAAAGTTAGCTGAAGGTGAGCCAGAGTACTTTTTCCCAGAATTAGACGCAAATCTATTTACAGCTTGATGTTCTTACTGGTTTTGACTATAGCTAGTGGAATTTTTGTATACTTAGTTTCACCACTAAGAGAGCCAACTTTTCAACCGACTCATACTCTTGACAAAATCCCTAAGAGATCGAATGAAACAGCCCTGCTTTATTAAGGGGTGAACCCGAAAAACGTCTATCTAAATCCCCCTTAAAAAGGGGGATTTAGGGAGATCGAGATATTTGCAACTTCACATTAAATTGGTATAAGCTATAAATCTTCTAGAGCCTCATTCTCAGTAAAACTGATAAATTTGTGCAAAAAAATCAATGTTTTTCTAGGATGCAAAAGAGTGCTTTGGGAAGGGGATCGAGTATCCCATGATAGACCGTTTGTTTAGCCAAACGCAGATTAAATCGTTCTTTGAATATCTGCCCAATCTCCTCTGGGCTAAAGCGGTAAGGCCCTTGTTCTCTTGTTTCCTCTTGAGAGAAGCATTTCAGTAACAGGTAGCACTTAGGCTTTAATAAGCTTGCGACTGTTTGCACGTAAGTACCATAGCTTTGGGGTGGCAGAACATGGAAGCATCCTCTGTCGAGAATCAAATCGAAAGATTGTTCCAAACGACTGTTGAGAATATCATCTTGCTGAAACGAAATTTCTAATCCCTTTTGATTTGCTTTTGCTGCCGCTTGACGAATAGCCGCCTCTGACAAATCTGTCGCCATCATCTGAAATCCCCGTTCGGCTAGGGCTAGCGCTTGAGTTCCCGGCCCTGTTCCCAAATCCAGCACTGAACCATTGCTCAGTTCAAGGGTAAGGAGCGCTTCTTCGACATCTGGATCTAAATTAGGGTTGAACCAGGGCATGGTTTCAACGGCTTGTTCTTGATAGAGCGCTTCCCAGTTCGGAAATTCTCGTTCGGTCATCATTAGTTACGCTTTCTATTGAATAGGTAAATATAATAGCTACGATGTCTTCCAAAAACTCAAGTGATTAAAGTCAGCTAAATTGCTTTATGCTTTTGGCATGGTAGAGTAAACCGATTGACGTTGATGCAATAGCTCAAACCATTGCCTCAATTTAGGATACTCTTGCTGCAAATTATGGCCAAATCTGAGGCTGTAGTAACCCAACCCTGATATAGCTGCCACATCAACAGCACTCAGAGTTTCATTGAATAGGTAGGCTGAGTTAGTCAACTTTTGCTCAAAAACACCTAAAATGCGATCAATGCTGGACTGATATTTAGCTTGGGTGGCAAAATCAGCTTGATTTCCTTTACGGGTTTCATACCACAATGCCACAACATTGTCTATCAAACTGTCTGCTAACTCTTCTCCCTGACGACAGCACAAACGCTCAATGCGCGAGCCTGGATAAAAACTCGGCTGAGGATAAGTCTCGTCTAGATACTCCACAATCAGCGTTGAATCCCAAAAAACGAGGTCATTTTCATCCACCAATACCGGAACTTTTCCGATGGGAGATAAACTCAGAAATTCTGGAGGTTTATTGTTAATGTCTGTTTCTTTGGGTTCGTAAGGTAGCTGCTTCTCTGCCAGGACAATTCTCACTTTCCGAGCGTAAGGCGATCGCTGTGCAAAGTATAAGATTCGCGCCATATCGCTGCTATAAATTCAGTATTGTGATTTCCTATTTTAAATCCAATTTTAAATTAATGAAGCCAAACAAGCGGCTACAAAAGCGCAAGTGAATAACCCTAAAGTGCCTCCGAAGAGTCTATGTTGATGAGTCTGGCATGGATGAACGCTCTGGGCTTGGGCTATGGATACTCCAGAGTTGATTAGTTAAAGCATTTTATGAGACGGCACAAACTTCGCGCCAGTAAATGCTTTGAGATTTAAAAACCGACGGCTTGAAAACTCAGCAACGAGACGATTGTGTACATCATACCCTCACTTGGAAGCTGCGCCATTCCACCACTTTTGCCCCAGTAACTCTAACATAGAACGGGATAAATCGGAGCGCGTAGCTTGCCCCCTCTTGGAGACGCTCTGCGCGTTCGGCATCGCTAGGTCATTTTTTGTACTGACTGAAGAATAATTCTGCTTTCTGGTTGATGCGTCAAATCAGTTTTAGAGTTAATTTCATTCACGTCTGGGAAATTTTTAGTTCTCTGTTATTCTCTCTGATTTTGGGATTTGTTCTAGCAGGGGGGCTGCTGTATTACAGTTTTGCAACCTAAATTTTTAAATATATATGCATATACACAGTTTGTATGATTATTGATCACTAAGTACTAAATATCGCTCGTTAGGTAGTTTTATGAGTTAAGTAAGAAAATGTATACATTACTCGTGTAAGCTAAATCAGCTGATAATTTCAGCCATTGTATCAAGTAAATAGTTCTATTAGATATGCGATCGCATATCTTCTTAAAATGCCAAACCCCAACTTGAAAAATGACCCCTTATGGTTCAAAAATGCAATTATCTACGAACTAGGTGTTCGCACCTTTGCGGACAGTAATGGTGATGGTATTGGTGATTTTCAAGGACTGGCAGAAAAACTAGACTACTTACAAGATTTAGGTATTACTGCCATTTGGTTGTTACCTTTTTTTCCTTCACCACTCAGGGATGATGGTTATGATATTGCCGATTACACTAGTGTCAATCCTATCTATGGCACTTTAGAAGACTTTAAAGCGTTTTTGAGGGCTGCTCATCAACGGGGTATTCGTGTAATTATTGAGTTAATTATTAACCATACATCTGACCAACATCCTTGGTTTCAAAGAGCACGTCGCGCCCCAAAAGGCAGTCAGGAGCGAGATTTTTATGTTTGGAGTGATACTCCTGAGAAATACCAAGAAGCGCGAATAATCTTCCAAGATTTTGAGACATCTAACTGGGCTTGGGATTCAGTTGCCCAAGCTTATTGCTGGCATCGTTTCTATTCCCATCAGCCTGATTTGAATTATGACAATCCCTTGGTGCGCCAGGCAGTATTTGATGTTTTAGATTTTTGGTTGGAGATGGGTGTAGATGGACTACGTATGGATGCTGTGCCTTATCTATACGAACGCCTTGGAACGAACTGCGAAAACTTACCCGAAACCCATGCCTTTTTGAAGGAGTTGCGATCGCACATCGACGCCAAATTTCCTAACCGGATGTTACTAGCTGAGGCGAACCAATGGCCTGAAGATGCAGCTCAATATTACGGTGCAGGGGATGAGTGTCACATGAACTTTCATTTTCCCCTAATGCCGCGCTTGTTTATGGCAGTGCGGATGGAAGATAATTTCCCGATTGTAGATATTCTCCAGCAAACTCCATCGATTCCTGATAACTGTCAGTGGGCATTGTTCCTCCGCAACCATGACGAACTGACTCTAGAAATGGTGACAGATGAAGACCGGGATTTTATGTATGGGGCCTATGCACAAGACCCGATGATGCGGGTAAATTTAGGCATCCGCCGCAGATTAGCGCCGCTTTTGGGCAACGATCGCCGCCAAATTGAGTTACTCAATAGTTTATTATTATCTTTGCCAGGAACCCCCGTACTTTACTACGGTGATGAAATTGGCATGGGAGATAATGTTTATCTAGGCGATCGCAATGGTGTTCGCACACCTATGCAGTGGAGTTCTGACCGCAACGCTGGTTTTAGTCGCGCCAACCCGCAACGCTTGTATCTACCCGTCATCGTTGACTCAGAATATCACTACGAAGCACTCAACGTCGAAGCACAACGGACTAATACCAATTCTCTCTGGTATTGGATGAAACGTTTAATTGCTACTCGCAAACGGTTTGCGGCATTGGGTGAAGGGCGTTTTGAATTGCTACATTCTAATAATCGCAAAGTTTTTGCCTTCAGCCGGATTGCCTCTGAAGAATATGTCTTGGTAGTCGCAAATTTATCTCGTCATGTGCAAACGGTGGCGTTAGATTTATCAACCTTCAATGGGCTACTACCAGTAGAAATTTTTGGTTCCACTGAGTTCCCACCAATTACAGAATCGCCCTATTTCCTCAGCTTAAGTCCTTATGGGTTTTACTGGTTCACCTTACAAGGTAAACTTCTTAGCTTGACTCAACCCCCTAAACCCCAAGCAGACTTAGCAACGCTGTTGGTAAATGGTTCATGGCAGAATGTGATTTCGCAACGAGAGTCACAAAGCATTCTACAATCAACACTGCGGGATTACCTCTACACCTGTAGCTGGTTTGGCGGCAAAACTCAGATACAATCAGTACAAATCATTGAAGCGATTTCTTTACCCTATAACCAGCAGATAGCTCAAATTGTTTGGTTGCAGGTAGATTATATCCAGGGAAACCGCGAAACCTATCTGTTGTTTCTCGCCTATGCAGAAGGTGAGCAAGCAACACATCTTTTGGCAGAAATGCCGCAAGCTGTGATTGCACGGCTTGAGGTGCAAGGCAAAATAGATACAAATCCATCCAATACTCAAGAAGTTGGAATTTTATTTGATGCTTTAGCAGACAAAAACTTTCTCACCTCACTGCTAGATGGGATCGCTAATCATCACTCTTATAAAGGGATAACCGGAGAATTATTTGGCACTACTACTGATTCATTCTCCAAATTGCGCCAAGAGTTAACTAATAGTGAGCCGAGTGTCCTGAATAAAGAAGAACAAACTTATATAGTTTATGGCGATCGCTTGTTGTTGAAAATTTTCCGTAAAGTTGAGGAGGGTTTGCACCCAGATTTAGAAATCCGGCGTTTCCTATACCAGAAAAAACGCTTGCAACACTCAGTTTTGCTAGCTGGTGCTTTAGAGTACCGCCGTGCAAAAAAAATAGGCAACAACACTGCCTTACCTACGACTATAGGCATATTAGAAGAGTTTATTTTAGATACCCGTAGTGGCTGGGACTATACTCTTGACAGTTTGCAAAAGTACTTTGATTTAGTGACCACAGAATACGCCACTATTACCGAAGTACCTCTTCCATCAGGTTCTTTGTCGGATTTACAAAGAATTGAAATTCCAGAATTGGCAATTGCAACTATCACTTCTTACCTACAAAGTGTTGAACTGTTGGGTAAATCCACAGCTGAATTCCATATAGCGCTGGCTACAAATATAGATAGCTCAGACTTTGCTCCAGAATCTTTTTCATCACTATATCAACGTTCGATATATCAAAATGCACGTAACTTAACCGGACAAGTATTTCGGTTGTTAAAAGAACGAATAGAGTACTTGCCGAACAATACTCAACCATTAGCATTAGAAGTTCTTAATAGCCAACAGAAAATCTTGGAACGCTTTCAGTTAGTTGTTGGGCAAAAAATTACTGCATTGCGGACTCGTCATCATGGAAACTACCAATTGGGACGAGTATTTTACACAGGAAAAGACTTTTTGATTACTGATTTTGAAGGCAAAGCAGATCGCAGTTTAAGCGAACGACGCATCAAGCGATCGCCTCTACAAGATGTAGCAGGAATGTTGCTATCTTTCAACTATGCAGTTAACGAAGCTCTGGGCTATCAAAAAGAATCTGGGATGATCCTACCTGAAAATTTATCCCTCATAGAACAATGGGGACAGTTTTGGTATACCTGGGTCAGTACTAGCTTTTTGAATTCTTATTTAGAAACTGCTAATCAAGAATCTTTCCTTCCAAACACAAGAGAAGAACTAGATGTGCTGCTTTTTGCCTATCTTCTGGAACAAGCGATTGATGCACTAGGCTATGAATTAAACAATCGCTCTGATTGGGTAAAAATTCCACTCCAATTTATTCTGCAATTATTAAACTTGTCGGGAAATATATAACCCTTTTTGATGGCTGTCAAGAGCGGGCAAATCAATGATAGAAGTCAATCAACACAAGGGTGTTGAAAAAGCCATGAGTAAACCACGGAAAAAGCAAGGGAATCCAGATTTTCGCCATCGAGTCAGCGTACCTACCCCAGCCACGCAAGAGATAGAATCACGCCTGTTTGAATTAGTCAGCCCAGGTACATTTGCTAACCTCAAAGGGGTAAAAGACAAAGAACGGAGCTTGCGTTCACGAGTATTGACCTTGCCAGTAATGGCAGTAATTTGGCAATGTGAAGAAATATTTCGCCAACAGCATCCGTGGCTACTCACGCCCCGTATCCTGTAAACAACACGAATTAGACAGCTAGGGCTACAAGGCTGTAACTTGCCTTTTGTATTAATTTGTGGCACATTACTCTTTATCAAATAGCAAATTTCTATCGATTTACTGTAGTTTAAGCTGGTAATTTTATCGAAACTAAAGTCAATAGGTAGAAATTTAGCTTTCAGTTTGCTAATCGAGTGCTTGCCTACACATACTAAAAATGAGCCAAATTATAGAAGAAGTTCTGGCAGCTAATCTTACTTACACTGAAAACTTCGGTGATAAGGGTAATCTCACCATACCCCCATCTCGTCGGTTTGCAATTCTCACTTGTATGGATGCTCGACTTGACCCAGCTCAATTCGCTGGATTAGCTGAAGGGGATGCTCATGTAATTTGCAATGCAGGTGGACGTGCTAGCGATGATGCAATTCGCTCTTTAGTGATTTCTTACAAGTTACTTGGTACTCGTGAATGGTTTGTAATCCATCATACTAATTGTGGAATGGAAACCTTCACAAATGAAATCATCAGTAATTTACTTGCTAGTAGCCTCAAAACAGCCAAACTGGATGAAACAGGTTGGTCTGATATTGGGTCTGGGTCGGGATCAAGCGAAGGCAAGTTTATTAATTGGCTGACTATTGATGATCTCGCCAAAAGCGTTTATGCAGATGTGCAAAGAATTCGTTTGCATCCATTAGTTCCCCTTGAAATTCCTATTTATGGTTATATTTACAATGTCAAAACAGGGCAATTAATTGAAGTTACTGAAGCTACAAAAGTTGGTCAAGTTGGGTAGTTTCATCATCTCGACTTGGAAGTGCAGAATAAAAATATTAATCCCCAGTCTCTTCAAGGATACAGCAGCGAATATGGGGTCAATGAGTAAATATTTAATCAATCGATTACTAATTGCTATTCCGACGTTAATTGCCATCAGTGTTGTGATATTTACTATCCTGGCATTAGCACCAGGCGATCCAATGGGCGAATTTGCCTTGAATCCTTCCATCACAGCTGAAGTTCGGGAAAATATTAGAAAATCTTTAGGTTTAGATCAACCAATTTATATCCGCTATGTCAAGTGGTTTACCGCTTTTATCAGTGGAGATATGGGCTATTCCTTTACTAGCCGCAGTCCTGTAATTGGTTTAATTCTCCAACGGATACCGACAACCTTGTGGGTGGTTGGTTCTGCTTATCTTCTTGGTATATTGCTGGCCATCCCTTTAGGCGTAATTTCGGCTCTCAAACGCAATACTATTGTTGATACAGTTTTGACTACTTTAGTTTTTTTTGGGTTTTCTTTACCAACATTTTTTACAGGATTACTGTTTATTATTATTTTCAGTATCCAGTTAAAATGGTTCCCTTTTATCTACAATAGTACTTTACAGGTAACAGATTGGCAGAGTTTGATCGCTCAAATTAAACAATCTATTATGCCTATTTGTGTATTAGGAATTTGGCAAACAGCAATGCTGATGCGTTTTGTGCGTTCAGAGATTTTGGAAAATATCCATCAAGACTATGTGCGTACTGCTTATGCTAAGGGATTACCGAAATTTTTGGTTATCAATCGTCATGTTTTGCGGAATGCGTTAATTCCTGTAGTTACATTGGTAGCCTTAGATATTCCAAGTGTCTTTACAGGCGCTTTAGTGACAGAAAAGGTTTTCCGGGTTCCGGGTATAGGTGCTTTATTAATTGATTCTATTTATAAGAATGATACACCAGTAGTCATGGCAATTACTTTTATATACGCAATTTTGATTGTTATTTTTAACCTAATTGCAGATATTCTTTATGGGTTATTAGATCCTCGTGTCAAGTATACAAAATAGCTAAAAAATTCCAAATTAATAAAAAATAGAGTCCTTACTCTGGCTGTTAGTAGTATACAAATTAAATGTAGAACATCTTTTATGTTGAAGCGATCGCCTAATCAAAGTTCAGAACCATCCGAATTTTTAGTTTCTCCAACACCAACCAATCTTTCTAAGCAAGAAACCCTCACACAAGAAGCATGGCGCAAGTTTCGTCGTAATCGTCAAGCTATGTTTGGGATTGTAGTCTTGCTAATTATAGTGTTAAGTGTTTTGTTTGGGCCATTTATTTATAATATTCCCCTCAACAAAATTGACTTTGCTCAATCGACTCTTGGCCCTAGTTGGGCACATCCATTTGGTACTAATGATTTAGGTCAGGATATATTAGCGAGAGTTTTGTATGGCGGACGAATATCGATCGCAGTCGGAATTTTTTCGATGTTAGTAGCCATGAGTGTCGGTACACTGATTGGCGCACTTGCTGGGTTTTATGGCGGCTGGCTGGATATTGTTTTGATGCGTTTGACAGATTTGTGTTTAGCTTTACCACGACTGCCATTATTATTACTAGTTATATTTTTGTTTCGGGATGCAATTAAGGCGATCGCCGGGCCAGAAATAGGTATATTTGTGTTGATAGTACTCGTGATTGGTGGACTCAACTGGATGTCTGTGGCTAGATTAGTGCGAGCAGGCTTTTTGACAGTGCGGGAGTTAGAATTTGTCACAGCAGCACGCGCCCTTGGTGCTTCCCCTGCACGGTTGATTTGGGTTCATATTTTGCCCAACGTCATTAGTCCCGTACTAGTTGCTGCTACTCTTTCAGTAAGTACTGCGATCGTTACCGAATCAACCCTGAGCTTTTTTGGTTTAGGTTTTCCACCTGATGTGCCAACTTGGGGACGAATGCTTAATGAAGGACAAAACTTTCTAGAATATGCTCCCCACATAGTTATTTTCCCTGGCACAGCAATATTTCTCACGGTGTTAAGCATTAACTATATAGGTGATGCTTTACGAGATGCACTAGATCCGAGATTATTGTAAATTCATGGAAACACAACACTATTATCACTAGCCTTCAATTACAATTTTTTTCTCATCCGAACAGATGGCATTTTTCGACCGGAACGCAAAATATGTTCTTCAAAACCTTCATTTATATAACCATTAACTTGATAAAACGGTTCAGCGTTGAGTGAAGCGTTCAAATGTAATTCCGACAATCCTCGCTCACGTGCTAAACGTTCTAACTCTTGAAGTATTGCAGTTCCCACTCCAGAACGCCCAAAACTCGGAGACACATACACTGCACGTAACTCACTATTGCTAACAACAATTGCACCGAATCCCACAATTTGGCTATTAATTTCTGCCAAGATTCGGGTTTCTTCTCCAATAACAGTATTATCTGCAAAAGCCTTAATTTTAGAGGGCGTAATTGGAGATGCCCAATCTTGAATAATTTCCTTTGGATAACACGATGAAGCAGTTCCATGAATTGCTGCTCGATGTACTTTTAAGACGCTCTCTGCATCTGATGGCAGACAACATCGTACTTTTATATTTGACTTTACAATCTCCGACATGATATTTTCCTCATGAAAGATTTCTCTGTTTTATTAAAAGTACTTTCGCTACTTACTTGAGTCGCCAATCTTTAATATTCCAGGTGCGATCGTCCCAAGGAGTTGAATCTATACCAGTGAGTCTGTTACTAACTCCATTAACGTTAGCGCGAGAAATTAGAGGAATTACAGCTTGCTCTTTAATTAACAAGTCATTCATCTGAAGAAATAATTGTCGGCGTTTTTGTGGGTCTAATTCTGTATTGGATTGCAACCAAAGCTTGTCATATTCAGGGTTACAGTAACGAGAAGTATTCGGTTTCGACCAATTATTTTTCTTCTGGGAAATCTCATTACAAGTCCACGCTTTCAGATAAGTACCTGGATCTGGGTTACTATTGCCACCACTAAACATTTGTAAATCAGCGTGAAAGTGAGCAAGAGTATCTGGGTTAGCAGGGTCACTAGAAAAGAAAATACTTGAATCGATACTTTTGAGTTCTACCCCCACGCCAATAGATGTTAGTGATTGTTTAATGATTTCCTGAGTTTTCTGGCGGACTGGGTTGACTGAAGTTTGAAACAAAACTTTGAGATCTACACCATTTTTATCCCGAATGCCGTTACCGTTGGTATCTTTCCATCCAGCTTCATCCAATAAAGCAGCAGCTTTTTTCAAGTCAAATTCAGATTTCGTATTAGGTGAATTATAAATATCTGGTGCTACCACGATATTTGTAACAGCACGACCAGTTTGACCATATAACTGTTGATTAATAGTGTCACGGTCAATAGCATAATTAAAAGCTTGACGCACTTTCAGGTCTTTAAAAAAAGGATGGGGGAACTCTATGCTAGAGCGTTCACCGTCTTTGGTTTGTTTGTTAGGGTCAGTTTGATTAATAGTAATCCGTTCCAAATAAGAACCGAAGACGATATCTAATCTACCTTTTCCTGCTGCCTCAAGCTGTTTCAGGATGGGAGCTTCTACTTGGAGGTTCCAGGCAAAATCTACATCTCCAGTCTGCAATACTGCTCTAGCAGCTGAAGTTGCATCTCCACCACCTTTAAGTTCTACTCGCTTAAAAAAAGGTTTATTTGCTTCGCGGAAAAAGGAATTAGCTTCATAGACAACAGTATCACCAGGCTTGAAGTCCACCACTTTGTAGGGACCAGTTGCTACAGGAAGTAGATTAGCTGGCGCTTCTCTGGCGTTGCTACCGTTGTATTTCTCAAATATATGACGGGGGATGATTGACCCATTGGAACTAATAAACGGCAATGACCAAGCTGGGTTAGGCTCCTGGAAATTGATTTTAACAGTATAGTCGTTCAAGGCTTCAACGCTTTTGACAGCTTGATAATTAGCAGCAGTGGTTGCACCTACAGCTGGATTACTAACAAATTGGTAGGTAAATACCACATCCGCAGCCGTAAATGGTTTACCATCAGACCATTTGACTCCTTGTTTGAGTTTCCAAGTCACTGATTTACCATCTTTTGCTACTCCACCGTTCTCTAAGGAGGGAATTTCTGCTGCGAGAAAGGGGATTAGTTGCCCATCTTTATCAAAGCTGGCCAAGGGTTCGTAAGTAATTCGGCTGGCTTCAAAGTCTTTGTTACCTTGAGCTAGATGGGGATTAAGAATAGTTGGTGCTTGCCAATAGAGAAGCTTTAAGGTATTACTAGCAGCACTAGCATTACTTGCGGCTGTTGGAGTAGAGGCGGTTAGAGATTGAGAATTTGGAGAAGAACAAGCAGTTAGTAACAAAATACTAAGTAACGACTGAGCAAAAATTTGACTCCTACTGAATTTATTAAATATGGTCATGTTGGATTGTCTCTAGCGGTTTAATATCCTGCTTGCTTATTGACTACATTCTGTAAGGGCTGACCAGCTCGGTAGCGCTCTAGATTATGGAGAAACAAGGCGGCGATGCGCCCTTTTAATGCTGGGGAAATTGCGGAAGTGTGGGGTGTGATCAACAGGTTAGGTAAAGACCACAAAGCACTTTCTGGCGGTAGGGGTTCAATAGAAACTGTGTCTAATCCTGCACCTGCAATCCAGCCTTCAGTCAGAGCTTTAGTTAATGCTGATTCATCTACAACCGCACCGCGACCAACATTAATTAAATAGGCATGACTGGGTAGCGATCGCAGCACTTTTTCATCAATTAAGCCTTTAGTTTCTGGCGTCAAAGGTGTCGCAATAATTATATAGTCAACTTCTGGCAATAATGCGTGCCATTCATCTGTACCAACGATTTTATCGAAATTGGGTAACGGTTCGGGACGACGGCGACCACCCCAAACTCTTGCCCCAAATGCTTTAGCACGAGATGCGATCGCCTGACCAATATTCCCAGTACCGAGAATTAACACAGTTGAATTTGCCAACTCTGGCAGTACCAACCAGCTTTTTCGCCAACTGCGTTGATCGTGAGCAACTTGCAGTTGCCGTAACTGCTTGGCGTGATAGAGAATCAAAGTCAATACAAATTCCGAAATCGGAATCGCATGAACCCCCGCACCATTAGTCAAAATAATATCGTGTTGGAGAAAAATGGGTGTGAGGATGTGATTCACACCCGCGCTAGGAGTTTGTTGCCAACGTATTCCAGGCGCAGCTGCCAGCACTCTATGTAGAGTAGTCGGCTTCAATTTGAACCCATTAAGATAAACTTCTGCATCACTAGCATCACTATCAAAATTACCATCACTATCTACCCGCACAAATCGTGTATCCGATGGTAAGTGTGGCTCAATCTCGCCAGCAAGCTCTATAGGTAGAATTAGTTTGACCACGGCTTAATCCTTCATAAAATTACTTTAATATCCTGCTGACTACTCATCTACCCAGCAATAACATTAGTTAGGTAGAGTAGACAGCGATTTGTTAACAGTCAACAGTCATAAGTGAATTGCTCTTCCTGCCTCCTGCCTCTTTCAAATACCCACTGGTTCAGGTTGCCTGACAGGAGGTGTTAAGCTAGCTTTGCCCAGTCCCAAATGGTCGCGCAGGGTCTTGTCTGTATACTCTTTGCGGAATAAACCCCGACGTTCTGAGGTTATACTACAGGTTGTAAGCGTTTAACCCTTGGTATCACCTCTGCGGCAAAGCGATCTAACTCCCGCACAAAGGGAGAGAACTGCAAAGAGCGATCGCGCTCTGGCATAACTGGCATCAAATGGATCTTCGGGTTGATTTAGCGGTACCCAGTTTCCATAGACCGGAATCCAAATTCCATATTGTGGTTCAGTCATGGTCGCTTTGCTCCAATTTCAATGAGAACTACCAGTTACAATCAGTTATTCAAAACATCTGCGATCGCTGCTTAATCCTAATTAAAAGGACTCTCAAAAGACTACAGGTTTTAGAGTCAAATATGCATTTTTTATGTTCATAAACAAAATTATGGTTTTCACGCATATTTTGTTTATTAAATAGACATTCAAAGAACTGGCATAGTTAAGCTATTTTCATAAACTACGATAAATCTATCGGTTTATAGATGTTAAATTATAAACTAGGAAACACTTTACAAGGCTAGATAAAGCAAGTCAAGCTTTTCTTGAAAAATCTCAGATTTTAGTGTTTGTTCTCGCTGTTTTCTTTACCATTGCCAATATGTCAATGACTTTGATCCGAGTTGGAGTTCTTTTTGCTATCTTCTCGTAGTGCGGGCAATACGGTTCGGTTAAAGGGTAAAGGGGAAAGGGGAAAGGTTTTGAATATATCCTTACCCCTTTACCCGCAAACCCATTCCCCAGATCATAAGGAAAGTGAAAAATGCTTATCCGAACCGTATTGGTAGTGCGGGAGCAAGTTGATTATAGTTACTGCTAGGTTTTAGCCGGGATAGGAGTTCTGCGGTTTCCATTGCCAACCAGGATAACCAGAGGCAAGCGATCGCCGATTTCTCCAAGCGCAATGCACCGCACATCAAGGGTATCTTGAATCTCACCATCCCCCCTGACGAGTTCCCAATCTGGATTTTAGGCAGTATTTCTCACAACTGGGACTGTCTATCGAATCGCGGCGGCCTGTTAAAGACGGCAAGCGGGTTAGATATTATCGGCTCAATACTGAGGATGTCGTGTTTGCTCAACAGGTGTTGCAGTACCGCCAAAGGCAACGGGAGGACAGGGAAACCAAACGCCAGGAGGAGCAGGAACGGAATCAGGCTTACGCAGCTAGAATGCAGATTATGTATGGGATAAACCCTGCGTCCACACCTGATAATTAAATTTCTACTGGTTCTTGATCAAATTTTCGCATCAATTCTACAAGAGCTTCCTTGTCTGGTGTTTGCCCATCCTTCAAAAGAAGAGCTAACCCTTCAAAATATTTTTCGCGTTCACCTGCTGGACAAAACATGATTAATAATTTTGCAGGCACAGTTCCTCGGTTAGCGAATGTATGAGGTGTATTACGTGGAACTAGCACAAATGCTCCTGGTTGTCCCTGCACTATCTGATTGCCAACTTGAATTTCTACTTCTCCTGACAAAACATAAAACATTTCCTCCATTTGTCGATGAATATGCAGCACTGGAGCAGTTCCACCTGGCTTTATTAAGTTTTCAAACAGTCCCAAGTGACCATGAGTATCGGCACCAACTACCTTAAATGTTATTTCACTATTCCCAGTAGTTAAATGATTACCTTGTCCTGGTGCTAATACAATTTCTTTAACTGGTAAACTCATCAATACTCCTACTTCTTAAAAGGTTATTTCTCAATCCTAATTCCGATAGTCAAGCATTTGTTCAATCAGTAGCAGATAATACCTGTATTATTTTTTATCCTCTCTCATGTAAGTTGTGAAAATTATTTTTTGTGAGGCACTTTTGTTTTAGGTGCGGTTTAAATTCCATTATAAATGATGAATTTTCAGACTATCTATCTTTAAATTAACATAAGTTAATAAACCTGAGATTAATATAATTTTACAAATGCTTGATCTCAGCATTCATTTGTTAAAAACCAATAACATTATTTTCGAGTTAAATTTAACTCTAACTTTTGATCCCCGACGTTAATTTAACTCATCAAAATAAACCCCACTTTAAAGCGAGGGTTTCTAAACCCTAATGTATAGTATTCCTCATAAAAACAACACTAAATAACTGTATAATTAGTTCAAATTCCCGGTAATTATATCGGGATAGTAGGCTTAAAAGTTCTGGATTAAAAACCCCATTGACTCTTTAAAAGGATAAGACTAATGTGATGAGTAGTCCTTTCAAGGACACTATTTTATGCATCAAACAATCAGGAGGTATTTCCGATGATGATGATGATGACTGAAACCATGACTCCAGAAATGCAGACTTGCATGGATGTTTGTATGGACTGTCATAAAATGTGCATGGAAACCATGACTCATTGCATGAGTAAAGGTGGTCAGCACATGGACAAGAGCATGATGAGCATGATGAGTATGATGCGCGATTGCTCTGAAATGTGCATGATGTGCATGAATATGATGATGAGCGGTTCTGAGTTCATGGAACGCACTTGTATGCTGTGTGCAGAAATGTGCGATCGCACTGCAATGGCGTGTGAGATGATGAGCGATGACGCAAAAATGATGGAATGTGCTGCTGCTTGCCGTAAGTGTGCAGAGTCTTGCAGAAGTATGCACATGATGCCCGCATAATTCTACGACAATCTAGCAGAAGTTTCTCTGCAACCTAATATTCAAGCGCTCAGACTCTTTACGGTCTGGGCGCTTGAAGTAAAAATTTAGTTTTACCCCACCCTAACCCTCTCCTTATAAAAAGGAGGGAACTGGATTTCCGGTTTCCCCCCTTATAAAGCTACGGTGTACACACAAGTCTGGAGTCGTTTACAAATCTGGTTTTTACCCCACCCTAACCCTCCCCGTATGCATTGGGGAGGGAATTAGATTTCCGGCTTCCCCCCAATGCATCGGGGGGATTGAGGGGGGTAATTTGACTTGTGTATACACAATAGACTTCTTGGCATTTGTCGGGGTAAAGGGGAAGGTGGGGCCCCCTCTGGGGATAAGGGGCGGGGGAAAAGGGTAAAAAAACTCAAAATCCTTTCCCTTTAACATGCACCCTTTTCCCTAAGAGTGCAAAAATATATTTTTGCAAGAGACTCCATGAGCTGCGCTCACAAGGAACAATGAAAATGATCTTGGAACGATTTTGCGTTGTTTCAGCCTCTATTTTCAAGGCAGGTCTAATAGCTTTTTAAGGGGGTTGCGGGGGATCAAAAGCCTGTGGCGTAACTTTAGAAGACTTGTGTGTACAGCATAGCCGACACGGAGAGGGGAGCAAAAGCTGAATTTTTAGCTACTCCTCCTTCTCCGAAACGAAGAGGGAGAGGTTCGTCGAACTCACGTTAAGTTACTGCTGTTTCTGTACTTTTGCCATTTGTTGTTGCCTGCTCTACATTTGGTGCGATCGCGCTTGTAGTCGGTTCAGTGTTAGATGCACGCTTATTACTCTTGCGCCGCTTTCCTCCCGCCTGGACATACTGCAAACTGTTTTTACCGTAGCGTGTCCTTACACTCATCAACATCTTTTCCGAATAACTGCTCAAATCTTCCTCTAGTAATTGAATTTGCCCCATCGCTTCATCTAGGGTAGAAAGCATTGTGTTGTAGCTTGATAGCTTGGTTTGCAAGGTTTGAATCCGCCTTTGATACTCCGTCAAACTCAAGCCATCACCAAATTCCAGCGTTTCACTAATCGATCGCATCCCCGCAATTCGTCGCGTTGCCTTATCCAATACCGTAGAACTGCGTTTCAATCTTGCCATATATGCGTCCGCTCCCAAAAAAATAGGTGCAAATTAATACATACTTATATTTCCACTTTAGCCATATGCCATTCCCATTGCCCTGAGCAAAAACAACCAAAAATACAGTATGGTCTAATATATATTCACTAATTACACTGATAAATTTATAGTATAAAGTATAAAATTGTATACGCCATTATTAAGTCCTTAATTTTTAATATTGTGTTGAA